>NZ_CP053843.1 GCF_013201645.1 Campylobacter corcagiensis
ATTTATGATATTTAAATCATAATAGCTATATAGCAGGGGAACGCCCTGCCATATAGCAAACTCTAAGCAAAGTGGGAAACTCTCGCTTACATAGGACACGCCTAGCCCACCCCCACACTTAGAGTTAGCTACTTCATTCGGTGTGTATTTCAGTGGCAAAGCCACTGAAAGCAAGGGGCAAAGCCCCTTGCTACACACCGAATGAAGTAGCTAACTCTAAGTGTGGGGGTGGGCTAGGCGTGTCCTATGTAAGCGAGAGTTTCCCACTTTGCTTAGAGTTTGCTATATGGCAGGGCGTTCCCCTGCTATATAGCTATTATGATTTAAATATCATAAATAATTAATATTTAATTATCATATTTATACTAACTAATTATTATAAAATTAATAATCTTTTAAGAACAATAATGCTATAATAACTATTATTAAAAGGTTGAGAATTATTTATTAATTTTTTAATAATTAAATCATAATTAAAGGATATAAAATGATTTTAGCTAACGAAAAAGAACAAGATTTTAAAATAAGCGGAGGGCTTGACGAAAACTTAATAGAGCTTTTAGGTATTATGGAATTTCATAAGTTAGATAAAGAAGAAATGTTATCTTTATTAGAAGATGATGAAGTTTAGTAAGCTATAACTAATAATATAAAAAATAAATAATATATTAGTTTGTTTAATTGTAAATTTTTAAATATGTTTTTTATATTAATAATGATATAATATAAATATATTATAAAAATATTAATCAAATATGATTATTATATTAATCATATATAATTATTAAAGGAAAAAAATGATAGTAGTTTTTTCACACCCTAAAGGCGGAGTAGGAAAAAGTATGTTAGCTTTTAACTATGCTGTATTTTTAAGAAAAAAAGGAATTGAAGTTGCTATAATAGATTTAGACGGACAACACTCTATATCAAATTTTAATAAGATTAGAATTGCTTTTAATGTAACACCTACTTTAAATATTAAAACTTATGATAATACTAATGAGCTAGTAAGCTTTTTAAATCAAGTTTCAAGTAGTGATATGGTTATTATTGATACAGGCGGTTTTGATAGTTCAAACAATAGAATTGCTTTGGCATTTGCTGATAAAATTATAACGCCTGTATCTGATAGCCCTGTAGAAATTATGAGATTATTAAATTTTAGCAACATATTAGATGAAATTGAAGTAAATTTAAATCATAAATTAAAGACTTATGTAGTATTAAATAGAATACACCCTAGCTTAAAAAATATAGACTATGTAAAAGAGCCTTTTAAAGATAAGCCTGTTTATAATTTTTTAAATAGTGTCGTAAGAGATAGAGTAAGGTTTAAATTTTCAGTATCAAACGGAAATTCGGTATTTGATGAGCCTGAAAATATTAGAGATGAAAAGGCTATATTTGAGCTTAATAGCCTTTACAATGAAATTGAGAATATTATTATATCATAAAAATTAAGGAGTGTAAAAATGAGTAGCAAAAAATTATCAATAGAGGCACTAAATGCAATACAAAAAGGTAGTGAAGTAGTAGAAAAAACAAATAATGAAGAAGAGCAAATTAACAATGATGATATAGTAAGAAGAAAAAGACCTAGAAAACAATATAGAAATTTTAGCGTAAATTTTGAGATAGATGACTATAACAAATTCCAAATTTATTTAAATGAAAACGGAATAAACAGCGGTAGTGGCTTTATAAGAGAGTTGTTAAAAGAAAACGGAATAATATAAGATATTTTTAAATATTAGAGAGTTTAACTCTCTAATATTGCTTCTAAATTTTCTTTTAACTCATTATATTCGCTATCATCTTTAATAGGTTTTTCTTTAATAAAACCTGCCTCAATCATTTTGTCTTGCTTAATCTCTTTATAATACTCTTTAGCAAGTTCTTCTAAGGCTTTGCAAGTTTCATTATCTAATAAAGACACTTCAGCAAATACGCTTTTTATATCATTTTTTGTAGCCTTTATTAGAAGATTATCAATATAGACAAGCAGGTTTCGGTTTTGACAATATCATTCTTGATAATTTTTTTTTGATAAAAATAATGTTGGTGTATATAGTTTAGAAAATGGTTATCTTTGATTTGTTTAAAAAAAATAATAAAAATATATGAAATAATTATGATACATTTACTAAATAAATATTAATGAAATAATATTATTAATTATATCATAATTATTTGTGAAGTAATTATTATTAAATTGTAGTTTTTTTGAAAAGTGTAAAATTCTGTTAAAAAGTGTAAAAATGTATTTTTATATAATTTTTTATGAAAAATTTATTAAATGATTTAAAGTGTTTATTTTGTGTTTTAAAGCACTTTGTATTTTTTTAAAGTGTTTCTATGTTTAAATAAACTTTTTTGATTTTAGGTGCTTTTTTGTTAATTTAAACTGCATAATTGAATTTAAAATTTTAAAAAAGTATTTTTTTTGATAAAACTTAAATAAATTTTAAAAAAAATAATTAATATTTATTTTTAAGTTTTTAAATTTTTATTTTCTTCTTTTTAATGGTATCAATAAAAGAATAGAGGGAAAATTATTAATAAATATTAAATAAAATTGACTTATAAGCTTGATTATTTAGGTATTTTAATAGTAAATAAAAAAAAATAGCTGTTTAGAATTTCATACCAAACCGTATGAAATTCTAAACAAACCGTATGAAATTCTAAACAAATTTGATTTTTTAGGCTATTTTTCTAATAAATTAATAATTTTTAAACATAAGTCTTTTAAATCATTATATATCAGTATTCTGAGATAAATATTTAATTAATATTTTTAAAAAAAACAGTTTAAGGTATTTTTTTCTAAACAAATTTTTACTAAAAAATAAAATAATGTTTGATTTTTACTAAAAAATAAAAAATTTATGATATAATAATTCAATTTTTTTATAAATTGTTAAACAATTAAATTTTCAGGAGTTAATATTATGATTGGTGAAATCAAAGATGTTGGAACAAAAAAGAATTATACTGTATATACAGAAAAACAAATAGAAATAAGTGGAACAACTGGTGAGATATTAAAAGAAAATGAAATTTATGTAACAAAAGCTAAAAATAGAGATGATTTTATAAAATTTTTTGTAGATAATTTATCTTTTATAGGCTCAGATTTGCTTAATGCCGAGAGACAAGTTCTTTTTATTTTATTAACAAAAATTGATTATAAAAATATTATTTATATAAATTCAGATTTAAGAAGAGATATTGAAGTATTATTAAAAGTCAGTAAATCAACAGTATCAGTAGCTATAAATGGATTGAAAAAAAAAGGAGTTATTTTATCTTTATCGGATAGTTTAAAAAAAGAGCTTGGTACTTTTTCAGATAACGCTTTTATAATAAATCCAAATATTGCAGGAAGAGGAAGTTTTAATGAGTTGCAAAAATTAAGACAAGATATTAGTATAGAATATGATTTTGAAAAATTAGAAGTAAAACAAAAATATAATATAAAGAGCAAATATGATGGTTTTGATGAAATTTCAAACAATATGGAAAATCACGAGATAAAAGAGATAAAACAAACACAAGATAAAAAAAGCACTGAAGTATGTATAGTTGAAAAAGACCAAAAAAATATCATAGAGATAGATGACATTATAGAACAACCCACACATATATCAAAATCACAAAATATTAAAACAGATAAAGAAATTGAACTTGAACTTGTTAGAGAACAAAATGAAGCTAAAAGGTTAGATATTGAAAATTTAAAGGCTAAAAATGAAAATTTAAAACTTCAAATACAATTAAAAGCTTTAGACCAGAATAATAAGATTAATCAGCCTGACTTTTTACCACAACAAAATGATGAAGCTTTTTAAAATTAAAATTTTGTAACATTAATAAAAAAATAATAAATAATTGTATATAATTATACAACAAGGGAGATAAAATGAGATATCCAAAGCTTGGAACTAAAATAGTGTTAGATGAAAATAAAATTAGAAAAGCTATAAATTTTGATCTTGATACTAATGAAGAGAAAACAGCTAAAAATAAATCAAGTATAAGAAAGAATAGACAATGAAACAAGAAATTGCAAATAACATTTTAAAAACTTGCAAATTGAAAATTTTAAATAAACCAGATTACATTTCAGGGTGGGAAGCATTAAATATACCTAGCAAAAACGGACTTATCGCTGATTGGCACCCATTACACTATTTTAATAAAAAACAAGATATAAAAAAATATAGTTTTAATGAAATTTTAGGAAATAGCGGTATAAAAAAAAGATATGTAAAAATGCTAGATAAAGAGGAGTATGTAGCAAATTATCCAAGAGCCATAGCAGATTTAGTTTATCATAATAAAATAAAAGGTTTAAAAAATTGCGTTAATGATTTTTTAGATGATGATGAAGAAAAAGAGTTATTTAAATATTTAAAACTTATAAATAACAATGAAGTAGTAGATAATTTTATGAAATTTGAACTAACTAAGCTATATTTTAAGGATAAAAAATGCTAGAAGAGTATCAAAAAAATAGATTAAATTTAATAAAAGATATTTTGCCATATTTTGGAGATAATTTTGTTTTAAAGGGTGGAACAGCTTTAAATTTATACTATGGTTTAGATAGATATTCAGAAGATATAGATTTAGATTGTAAAACTAATAATATGAATTTCATAAACAAGTTAAAACGCCACAAAGATTTTAAAAATTGGAATATAAACATTAAAAAAGATACAGATACTGTTTTTAGGGTAATGTTAGATTATGGTGCTTTATCTAAAAATGGAAATTATCCGTTAAAAATAGAAGTAAGTAGTAGGAATAAAAACAAACTAAGAACAAAATCCTTAAATTACAATACTATAAACGGTGTTAATGTTTATACTATAGATGAGCTTATAAGAATGAAAGGTGTTGCTTTTAGTGGAAGAGATAAAATTAGAGATTTTTACGATTTGGGATATTTATTAAAAACATATCCAGAACATTTTAGTAAGGAAAATCTTTTGAACATTGAAGAAAAGATATTTTATTCAGGCGAAGAAGAGTTAAATTTGCTTTTAAAAGATGAAATTTTGAAACATAATTTAATTTCTAATAATGATATTGTCTTTGCTGAAACATACACACAAGATGTTTTAAACCGTATTGATTTTATGCTTAACAATACAAATTCTTTAAAAGATGACCTTAAACAACTTAAAGATTTAAGCAGTGATTTTAATAAAATCTTTGAAGATGACAAAGAGCAAACAGCTAAAAATAAATCAAATTTAAGGAAAAATAAGTAATGAATATAACAAATTTTACTACCAGAGAAGATATAGAAAATTTTATTATTAGTAATTTACAAAAAAAAAGAAGTTTTGCTATTTATGCACTAAGGTATATGGGTAAGACATATCTGCTAAATCAAATTTATAAAGAAATTAAAGAAAAAAAAGACACAATTTATATTGATATGAGTTATATTTTTAATTTAGAAGATTTTTATAATATTTTTAAAATTAATATAAAGAGAATTTTTAAAAATAAATTTGATGATGTTTTTGATGATGATTTAAAAAAACTAGAATTTATTTTCAACCTTTTAGGAAAAAAAGCAGAAAATGAAAATAGAGATATTTATATTTTTATTGATAATTTTGAAAAGATAGAAGATATTCAAAATAATAAACTAGATTTAAATTATATTTTTAATGATAGTTTTATAAATTTTCAAAATTTAATATTTTGTGTAACGATAAATAATAGCTTTGGAATAGATACATTTAAAGATTTTAAAAGTCCTCTTTATAGTTTTTGTGAAGTTTTAGATTTGCCAAATTTAAGTGAAAAAGAAATAAGTATTTATCTTTATAAAGAATTAAAAGAACTTGAAATAACACAAGATTTGGTTTTTTATATTATGAAAAAAACTAACAATATAATATATTATATTGATAAGATTTGTAGTATTTTAAAGCATAAAAATAAAATAACTAAGGAAGATATAGATAAAATCCTTAATAAAATTTATAAAAATTATTTAATAGAACTATACAATATTAAATTAAATTCAATACGAGGTAAAAAGTATTTATCAGATGTATTATATTCAATAGCTACAAATAAAAATCCTTACGATGAGCTTCTTGTTAAAGTTGGCAATCGTGGCAATATATCAAAAATGATAAAAACTTTAGAAAAAGAAAATTTAATATGTAAGATAAAAGAGCCAAAAGTTAAATACATAATCTATGATCCTTTTTTTAAAAAATATGTATTGGAAAATTTTGCAAGATGATACAAAAAGCACGAAGTAGTAATAGTAGAAGCCTTTTAAGGGAAGCCGAAAGTGCAATACTTTTAATTGATGATATAAATGTAAAACAATGGTTTGAAAGAGCCATTAAAGATATGATTAATAAAAGAAACGACCCTGAAGTAACTTTTACAGGTGCAAAAGAATTAAAAACAAATTTATTAGCCTACATAAAACAAAATGATAAAAGTGGTGAAGTTGGAACCTCTAATGTTTGGTGTAGAAAAATAGTTTATAGTGAAATTAAAGACTTTTTAAAAGAGCTTGAAGTATATATACAAAATAGAGGTTTAACAGGTGTAATTGAACTTCATTTGCAAGATAGAGAAATAAATAGTCCGCATATACAATATGTAGGAACAGATGTTTATAAAGCTGAAAGAGCAATAGCTGATTTTGTAGTAGATAAAAATTATGAAAATAGTGTAATGGAAGCAATGAGTGTAAATCATACGCCTGATTATTACACACAAGAAAATAAAAATTTAAGAATAAAAAGCACAGACACAGAATTAGAACAACAAAAAATTATAGAAGAAAGACAAGAATATATAAAAGAGTTAAAGGATAGTTTAAAAGATAGTTTATCAGTAATACAAAATCTGCGTTCAGAATTTTTAAATATATTTAAAGAAGATAGTAGAGAGAATTTAGATGATGAATTAAAACAAAATAGAGTTAAAAGAAAAAATAAAACAGAGCGAAGACAAAAAGACACAATAGATTTAGTCAGTGAGTGGCAAGAAAAAGCCAAAGTTAGAAGGAATAGAAGATGAATTATGATTTTAAAAGTATTGAAGTAGGCGTTGGTTTAAATGGCGTTGATGATTTAAAGCCGTCTAAAAATTTTTATAAAATCGTTAAAGAATCTACCAATTATAAAGAAGCTGAAAATAATTTAAAACAATACTATCAAACCGATAAAACTGTAAATTCTGAAGAAAAAGAGTGCGATATTGTTGCAATTAGAATAGCAAATTTGATAAATGAAAAAGCTTTTGTATTTTCACCTGAGGCTTTAAAACAAATCCATAAAAAACTTTTTGAAGGAGTATTTGAGGGCAAGTTAAATCTTATGGTTGGAGAGTTTAGAAGTTATAATATTATAAAAAGTGAAGAGATTTTAGATGGAAGAAGTGTTACATATGGAGATTATGAAGAGTTATCTAGCTATTTAAGTTATGATTTTAATGAGGAAAAAAAGAAAAATTATGCACTGATGAGTTTAAACGAACAGGTAAAAAATATTTCTGATTTTATTTCTAAAATTTGGCAAATACATCCTTTTGCAGAAGGAAACACTAGAACAACTGCTGTTTTTGCTATTAAATATCTTAAAAAAATGGGTTTTGAGTTAGATAATTCCTTATTTAGAGATAGTTCTAAATATTTCAGAAATGCATTAGTTTTATCAAATTTTAGTGATGTAAAGGCAAAAATAGGAGAAGATAGAAGCTATTTAGATAGTTTTTTTGCTAAGCTAATGATAGATAATAAACTTGAGTTAAAAGAGATGAAAAATCCATATAAAATCAACATAGAAAACAACCTTAAAGACATTAAGTCTTTAAGTAGTAAATTTAATGAAATTTTAAGTGATGAAGAGACTAAAACAAATACTGAAAAACAATCAAATATAAGGAAGCAAAAATGATGACAATAGAGCTAGAACAAGCTAAATTCGAAGATTTAAACATAAGAGATTTAAGTCAAAGGGCTTATAATGCCTTTGAAGAATATTGGCAAGGTAGTGAAGAAGAGTTTTATGAATATATGAAAAACCATAATTTAGATTATGATTTTGAAGTAAATAATATAAATGAGTTAGGATTAAAAACCGATAAATTTTTAAATGAATTTTCAGAAGCAGTAAAAATAGATATATCTAAGTTTGATTTTAGGCTAAGCTCGGCAATGACAAGCAGAAACATAAAACCTATAGAATTAGATGATTATATAAAAATTACACTGAAAAATGATGAATTAAATACCAAAGATATTTACGATACTTTTTTAAGTTTTAATAGTAGAAGTTTTATAGATTTTAGAAGTTACAACGAACAAGATAATACTCTCACTTTTATTTACAACAGAAGAGGCATATTTGATGAAAACGATAGAATAGCGATTTTAAAAGCAAAAAATTCAGCAACTATGAGTGATAATTTTAAAAGTGCTAAAGATAATAATTTTATTTTAAGTGGACTTTGTCACGAATTAGCTGAAAAAAATAATATTGGTTTTAGATTTGAGTATTTAGGAACAGGCGATGTTGTAAAAGAAATATCAATGAGTGCAGATAACATTTTAAATGTGGCTGAAAAAAAAGAAGCACAAAAAGAAGAGATTATTGAAGAAATTAAAGTAGCAAAAATAGCAAGAGAAGAGCTAATCAAAGAAAGAGCAACTACTAGACAAAGTTTAAATGAAGATAGCAATAAACACGAAATTTTAAAAGAAGCAAATACAGAAATAAGACTAAATGTAGTCGATGATATTAACTTAAATACACTTGATAAAATTGTAGATGATAGTATAGCTTTGTATCGAAAAAAAGAAGAAGAAAAACTAAAAATAAGACTTGAAACAGCACAAAAAGAGGGTATTGTAGCATATAAGGAAATGCAAGAAAGAATAATTAAAGATGGAATGAATATTTATGAAGCTATAAACTATACAAAACAAAAATATAGAGAAGAGCATACTGTTAATATGGCAAGTGCATTTTTAACAAAAGACATTTTAGAGGTTGGTTTATTAAAAACAGATTTAGCCAACAAAGAGGAAAGTATTAAGAATTTAAATGAAAATCTTAATGCTTTAAATGATGAAATAACAAAAAGAGAAGAGACTATTAGTTCATTAAAAAGCACTTTACAAAATAAACAAATTGAAATCACAAATTTGGGTATTAAGCACGAACAACAAATAGAAATACTTACAAAAGAAGCACAGAAAAAATATAAAGAATTGGATGAAGTTTATTCTGCAGAGATTAAAAAAGTAAAAAATGAACTAGACAAAAAAGATACTGAATTAGAAGAACAAGATGACTTAATTTTAAGATTAAATTCACAAATTGAACTTTTAAAATCTCAACTTAATACTGAGAATGTAAAAAATGAGAATTTAATACGAGAAAATGAGAGCTTAAAAACAAAGTTAGGACTAAAACACGAGAAAATCGAAGAAATTTTAAATTCTAATAATCAAAAAGATAGATTAGATAATAAGGACATTGATGAATTAAAAGATATTTTAAAAGATGAAAAGCAAAGTAATAACAATAAAAGAGAAGCTCTAGCAAGTATGCGTTTTGAAGATATTTTAAGAGAAGATGATAGCAATAACGAAAATGAAACAAATACAAATATAAAAAAACAAAGATAAATAAAAGTAATTGACATTATAATTCTTTTGTTGTATAATTTGATACAATTATTTTTTAAAAAAGGGAGATTTTTTAATGATAAATATAGATTTATCTAAAAAGTTTATTGAAAATGCAATTGAAAAATCTTTAAATTTTGAAACATTAACAAACACCTTACACGATGTTGCGGGGGGGGGGGGGAAGACTAGCAGTCAATGGCTAATAGCCAAAGATAATTTATTTTATTCTTCTTACTCTCTCAAAAAACTTTCCGAAAAAACATTATCAAATGTTATTGTCTTTCCAAATTTGGAAGAAATTAGATATTTCTTAAGAAAAAAAGAAAATTATACTTTTATCTCACCATATGAATGCCCTAAAGAGTTTTCAGATATTATTTTAACTATTAAATTGCCAAATTTTTATGGAATTTTAACTTCACAAGAAGCAAAATTAGGTACAACAAAAGCACAAGCACTACAAGAAAAACTAGGAATAAGTGTAATAGATAGTCCTTTTACAATGGCTGATATTGAAGGTGCTGATGAGTTAAAAAAATATATTAAAGAACTTCAAATTGCTGAAACACAAGGCTACAAAAGTAAAGGTATTTTTTTAGTAGGAATTCCAGGAACAGGTAAAACTTTTTTTCCTACTTGCTTAGCAGGAGAGCTTAAAAGACCTTTAGTAATGTTAAACTTAGAACAACTTAAAGAGACAGGTAGTCCTATTAATAAAATAAATGAGGTATTTGAATTTTTAAATAATGAAGATGAGCCTGTAATTTTATTAATAGACGAGATAGAAAAAATGGTAGGAAATGCTGATGATCCTTTAACAGGACGATTAATGACTATTTTATCTAGCTTAGGAGATAAGGGAAGTGAATATCCAAATTTAAATTTATTAGTTTTTGCAACTGCAAATAATTTAGAAAGTATTTTAAAAAATCAACCTGCGTTTTTAAGGCGTGGGCGTTTTGATGAACTATTTTTTGTCAATTTACCTGACTTAAATTCAGCAAAGAAAGTTTTTGAAATGTATATTAAAAAATATGACTTAAATTCGTTATATAAAATTACAGATTTAGATGAGTTACTTGCAGAGATAGAAGCTATATACAGAGATGATAACCCACAGGCTAATAAATTTTGTTATACACCAAGTGAAATTCAAAGCTTTGTGAAAAAGCTTAAATTTACTGCAATTGCAAATGAAGCATTAACAAAAGATGATATCAAAAACACGATTGCTAAATTTATCCCACTTATAAAAACATCTAAAGAAGGTATCGCAAAAATAATAGCTCAAAAAGAATTGTTTATAGAAATTTGAAAAAAGGCAATAGCGTGAATAATATTTTTATAACTAGATTTCCTTATTTATTTTGGAATATGAAATTTGAAAAAGGCATAGATATAGATTTTGAAAACAGCAAATTAAAAAAAACAGATGAGAAAATTCATAATTTTAAAAAAATGAATAAAGCAGTTTTTTTGGTTTGTAAATATTTACCTATTCTATTATTTTTTTTACTGGTATTTAACAAATTTGATTTTGCACCAAATGTTGAAAAAGTAGCAGAATATGGAGTTAGTTTGCTTTTAACAATTCTATTATTTTATGTAAAAAAATATGTATTTTTTTGTCTATTTATAGTAACAATAATCGTTGGAGGCTTTATTTATTTTGAAAGTGTTGCTTTTATCGTGAAATATCTTTTTGCTTTTATATGCGTTTTTAATTTTGCAAACGATGTAACTATAGAGCCATATAGTATTGTAGAAAATAAAAAAACAATAGCAAGTTTTGTAGTAGAGAGGTAAAGAATGAAAATATTAAAAATTATAAGTATAAGTTTTTTAATGACGAATTTAATAGCTAACCCACTTGACCCTATGAATTTCAGACCATTGACAGAGCAAGAAGTTCTAAATTCACAAGAGGCACAAACAAGCGATTTAAAAATTAAAAAATTTTATTTAGATATAAAAGATAAAGAAATTAAAAATATAAAGAAAAAAGATGAAGAGCTAACTTATCTTTTTGATGATTTTGACGAAACATTACTGAATTATAAGCCTATACAAAAGCCTATAAGCACTATTGATAGAATTATGACACACCCTTATTTTACGACCACAATACTTTTACCAAACGGAGCTGTGATAAGTAGTGTTGATATGAGTGTTGAACCCATTACCCTTAAATACGAACAAAATACAATACTTTTACGAGTTAAAAAAGACTTCAAAATTTCAAATATGACAATTATATATTCTTTGGAGAAAAAGAATTATGTTGCAAATTTTATTGTAGAAAAATACGATAGACAAAAGACTGATGAAAAATTAAATATAGTTTTTGATTTTCAAAATGTAAAAAGGCGTGATGATTTTGAAGTAATAAATTTGTATGTAAAAACTTATGGAAGTTACCCAAAAGAAGATTATAACTATATCGAAATTGACGGCATTACATATAGAATTATAAAAGATAATAAATTTGGAAATTTAAATGTTGGAAATATTAAGTATAGAGTAGATACAGGAAGCGAAATTTAAGGGAAACAAAATGGAAATAAATCAAAGTCATTTTTTAAACGAAACTGAAAAAAGTAAAACTAAAACAGAAAATAAAAATAAAAGTAAGAAAAATAATACAAGTTTAATTGTTTTGTTTATATTAGTTTTTGTTTTTGTAGGTATGATTTATTTTATTTTTAATTTGCCTAAAGATGAAAATTTAACCGAAAATGTAGCTAACAATACTAACAAACAAGATACAAAGCAAGTAAAGCAAGAAAATAATTTAACTATTAGCAATAATACTGCTATGTATATTCCACCTATGCCTATAACAGAAGATAAAAATACAACAGAAGACAACACAACAACAAAAGATACAAATATTTTTGATTTACAAGCTATAGAAAAAAAGAAAAATGAACCTGTAATTGAAAAAAAAGAAGTAGTTACAACACAAGAGCAAGTTTTAAATGAAAAAAAGGCTAATAATGAAAGAGTTAAAAATAATGAAAATAACCTAACCAACGAAAACTTTGAAATTCTTAAAAAAGAAGCGAAAATTAAAACAAATTTTTTCAATTTCAGAGATAAGAATTTTTATGAGGGCGACACAATAATGGACTTTAAAATTTTAGAGGTAACAAATTTTAAAATTACTTTACAAAATAAAAATAACGAATTAAAGGAAATTTACAAATGAAAAAGATACTTGCAGTAGCGATTTTATCATCTTTAGTTTTTGCTGATGATATAGATTTTAAAAAAGGTTTTGATATGGCGGTTAAAGCGATACAGCTTGAAATGATAAACGGCTCAAATACCAACAGGGCTATGAATTATCACTATCCTAAAACGATATATTTAGATACAAGAGATATGACTACAAATGAAATACTTTTAGCTCAATATATTGCATTTTCAAATGGATATATTGATACCGTATTTATCGGCGAAAAAATGTATTTTGGAAGCTATTTAAGAGAAGCCGACAGAGTTTTAGCAAAACAAAATTTAGAACAACTTTTAGGAAAAACATTAAAAAATGAAGAGAATAAAAATAAAATAATGTATGCAACACCTATTTTAAATAGAAGTTTTTATATTACTAGAAAAAATATCGTAGAAAGTGGCATAAAAAGAAGTGAATATAACGACTGGAGTTTTAAGGAGGTTGGCAAAGACAAATTACCTAATAATGTATCAAATTTAAGCATTAAAAAGAATTTTTTCATTCCGAAAAAAAATAAAACAGAAGCATTTTCAATAGAGCCTACATATATTAAAAATGGAGTTGTAAAAAATAAGTATATAAAGAAAATTGGAATAACAAATATGACTAAATATAGATATGGAAGCACTATAGAAGATGAAAGCGGAAAAAAATATGTAAAAGCCCATAATCAAAATATTTTTATAAGAGAAGCTGAAGTCGATTTTTTGGAGCGTTAAAATGAAAACTATTTTTTACACGATAATAATTTCAATATTATTGACAGGTTGTTCTTTTAAGACACAAACAAACCCTATACCAAAGGAAAACAAGATAAATATACCTAATAATTATGAAGTTATTAAAAACGGCGTTATATCACAAAATGTAAAAGATGATTTTGATAGATATGCAATGCTTTTGCTTACAAATAAGAATTACACAGCAAGAAGTATAGAAAATATTGACGAAGAAAATATAGTAAATTTTAATTACGATAAAGCTAAAAACCCTCATCTATACAATAGAAATAATATATGGCAAACAGGCTTAAATATAGCAAACAGAAACTTTACAAAGGATAACAAATGAAGAAAATAGTTTTCTTATTAATTCCTTTTTTTCTTTTTGGAAGTGTTGATAAAAATATAATAGAGGGAAGTGCATACGGCGAACAGGTTGTAAAAGAAAAAGATACTATTTTTTATGAAGAAAGAGAGAAAAAAGAAAATTATAGAAGAGAAGCAATTTATAATTTTATTCTCTTTAAAAATAGTATTAATGAGCCTACTTATACAGCAAGAACAGAAAAATTAATAGATTTTGTAGAGGAAAATGCTACAAAATTTGAAAACAAAATAAAAAGTAATGTTGATAACAATATGACAATAGTTGGATATTGCTTAGTTAGAGATGATATAAATGTAGGAAAACAGCCTAGTGCAGGTAAATTTATATGTAATACTAATATCGGACAGCTTGAAATTTTTGGAAATTTAACACCTATAAATGAGTTAGCAACTCTTATATTTGACCCTAGCTATATTGATTTTTCAGGTTGGCGTTATAAGGTAATAACCTCTAAAGTGCTAAACGAAGCTAAAACTTCATACAATATAGCTACTTTTGTAAATGATAGAAAGATTACGGAAATAGCATTAGAAAGCACTTCAAAAGGTGCAGATGTTTTTAAAACTCAAAGTAGTGAATACCTTGAAGAATTAAAACAAAGTAGAAAAAAACAAAGTGTAGAATATGTAAATGTGGGAACAGGTAGCAATAGCTATGTTGCTCCGATACAAAATACAAATACAGAAAAACCAAATGCAAGTGATTATATTATCAAAGGTGCTATAGATTTAGTTAGCAATACAATAAAAACTACAGCTGATATATTTAAAAAAGACTTACCTTTTTTATATGAAATTAAAGGCGGTAGTAAAGTTTATATAGACTTAGTCATTAGTAAAAACGGAGAGAAAATACAATGAAAAAAATTATATTTTTGTTAGTTTTAACAAATTTAGTTTTTGGTAGTGAAGCTGAAGAGTTTTTTTATCAAAGAGGTGTAGAAGCAGGTTTTAAGCAAGGTTACGAACAAGGCGTAAAAGACGCTTTTGAAGAAAGTAAAAAAATACTTGCTAAATACAAGAATGAAATAAAAGCTTATGAAGTTGGAAAATATTTTTTAAAAGAGGGCTACATAACTTATCCAAAAGTATGGCAAAGACTTGATGAATTCGGAAATGTCAAGATTGAAATTCAGCCTAGCAAAATAGTTAAAGAACTTAATATTGCTGATATTTTCTCAAAATTTAACACTTTGCCTACAAACCCTAATCCTGAAATGTTATCTAGCAACCCTTTAACTGCTAGAAATAGTGTAAATACAGCAACAAGAGATATAGTCATATCTACTCCAAAAAAAGCTAGTGCTAATCAAGATATAGTAACAATAAGTATAGAAAACACAGGAAAAAATGAAGAAATTGTAAAAAAAGCAAATTTAGTCTATAGCGTAGATAAACCAAATGACAGAATAAAAGTAATGTTTTTTAATAGAAGCGAAAAAACTAATTTTTGCAAACAATATCAAATTTGCGATTAAGGAATAAAAAATGTTTTTAAAATCAAAAGACTTTAAAATGATTGAAAAAAGAATAAGCACTATTGAAGATAATATAAGTATGATAAACTGTAATTTAGGCAGAATAGATGTAAATATTAAAGAAATTTTAGAAAAACAATATGATGATACTTATATAAAAGACGCAAATAAAAGTATTTTATATGTAACAAAAAAGTTGTTAAAAATAGAGAAACTTTTAGAAGAATATACACAAAAACTAAAAATAGATAAATATTTTAGTAGCTATCAAAATAATACTATTAATTTAGAAAAAAAATTAGATGGATTAAAAATAGAAAATATAAATGAAGTAAAAGAATTTTTCGCTGAATATATAAAAGAAACTATGAATTTAAGAATAGATGTAAATTTAATAACTAAATATTTTAATGATGAAATAAAAAGAATGAAAAATGATATGGAAGATATTAAAGACGAATTTATTACAAATTTTGATTTCGTTACACAAGATGAATTTATTACACAAAATAAAGACGAAGAAGAACAAAATTATAGCGACGAAGATAAGGAATAAAAAATGCAAGATTTAATCAAAATTTTCACACATAGTATAGGCGGACACAAAGTAAATGCAGTAAATGCAAGAGATGTTTGGGAGATATTAGGAAGCAAACAACATTTTTCAGACTGGATAAAAAATAGGATTGAAATTTATGATGAGGGATTTGATTATATAAGAATTTTATCTATTTCTGAAAGTAATCTTAACCTTACTAAAAATATGGAGGTTGTAAGTTTAGATGTTTCTGACACCGAAAATCTAAATTGTGTTGTTTTAGATAAAGATAAAAAATTTCCTGGGAAAAAATCAGATTATATCATAACTTTACAAACAGCAAAAGAATTTGCCTTAATGGAAAGAAATGAAAAAGGTAAAGAGATGAGAAGATATTTGATTGAGTTTGAAGAAAAGGGAAAAATAGAATTAAAAAAACTTAGAGCTGAAATAAAAAAATTAAGATTGGAAATAGAGACATTCAAAGAAGAAATAATCAGATTAACTGCAAAAATTAAAGTATTAAATGAAAGTGTAAATTTACTAAAACAATTTGAAGCTAGTAGTAAAAATACAATTAAAATTTATGAAAGTATGTTGAGGGCTAAAACTATTGATGATGAAATTAAAGAGCTTGAAAACATAAAGCAAAAACTTAAAGATGAAGGGTATTACCATAAATGAATGATAATAAATCAAATTTAAGGAAACAAAATGAAAAATGAAACATTATCTTTTAAATGTGAGTTATTTTTTGCAAAGAATTGGAAATATATTTTTTGGGGCTTAATTTTAGCGATAATTGTAGTAGCTTACGAAATTGCAGGAATTAAATCACAAATGAAAAGCCTAGAAAATGTAATTTACGAAAATAATTCTAAAGTTGTTTTAACTACAAGCGACGGAAGAGCGATTAAGGTAGCTAAGACACCTTTAAAAGCTGAATATTTTAAAAAATATGCAGTTAGCATTATGGTAAATAGTTTTGTTGTATCAAGGTCACAAATTACACAAAATTTTGAGAAAAATAATATAAGAGAATATAAAGATATTCTAGAAAATTCAAAGAGTTTAGGAAACATTTATTTAAATTATTTAGATTTAAAAAATAAAGATAGTGTAGGTCAATTTATTAGCTATATACAATGGCTAATATCAGCTGTAGCACAAGATAAATTGCCTGAATTTATTAATATCACAAATTACAATGTAAATAGTTTTGAATTTAACGAAAATACCTTTAAACTTGATTTATCAATTAATGTTATAGCACAAAGTTATATTTTAGCTAAAGGCGAATACAAAACAGAAAAAGGACAAATAAGGATAAAAGCAACAGGCGATTTTGATTTAAGTAGAAGTAGTGATGAAAACCCTTATGGAATGTATATTTTAACCTTTAATATTGAACCTGTAATAAAAGGGAAGATGAGATAAAATGAAAGTTATATTAGTTTTGTTTTTACCATTTTTATTGTTTTCTAGTGATATTAAACAAGAAATAGCAAATTCATTAAAAATAGTATCATATCAAAGCGAACTTAATATAGGAATTCTTTACACTATAGCAAGTATAGAAAGCAATTTTAATCCATATATCATTAGTTTTGTAACAAGTGATATAGATCTATTAAAAAAGTTAGAAAATGGCTTTAAGGATACAAAATATAATTTTAAATATAGCAAATATGGGAAAAAACAATACCTAGCAAACATCTCATCAGTAAGTGAAAAAGCAATGATAAAGATAGCGGACTTCTTTTGGGATATGGACTTTAATATAGATTTTGGAATTATGCAAATTTCAAAGCAAAATTTAACTAAGAGTGAAACAAAATACATTTTTAACCCTTTATACAACATAAGCAAATCTAGTAGCATCTTAACAAGTTGTAATGAAAAATATAAAGACTTAAAAAATGTAATAGAGTGTTATAACAAGGGCTTTGTTAAAAAAAATAAATACAACTATTATGCAAAATTTCAACATAATTACAATAAATTTTTCGGAGTGAAAAAATGAACGCACCTTTAATGTTATTACTCATTTTATCAGCTATTGGACTTTATATAGGATATAAAAATGAAAAAACGCAAAATTTCATTAATAAGGGCTTTTTTGGGAAAACAATTGCACCATTAACAGGCTTATTTAATGATTTTTATTCCAACAAGGGACTTATAATAGATAATGTAGATGATGATAGTGTTTTACTAAATACAATGTATAAAAATTTATATGGAATAAAACTAGAGGGAAACTCAAATACACCAAATTTTTTTAGTGTAGATGACGCAAAGACTTTATATAGAACTTATAAAAACAAACCTAATGCTTTTTTCTATTATGTAATTTTAAAAGACGGAATTTATCATAGGCAATATATTTTTAGTTACAATAAAAACCTTTTAAAAACAATAGGCGAAAAATTTAAACTTGATTTATTAAGTGGCGAAGAATTGGCAAATATAATTTTAGATTTATTTATGCAAAATCAATTTTATATAAAAGATAAAGATATGAATAGAACAATATCTTTAAATTTTAATAGCCCTTTAGAAGCAAACTCACATATTTTTAAGAAAATAGCAAGAGAAAATATTTTTCAAAATTTAAACAAAACAGATATTTACCAAAGTTATAAAACTATAGAAGGAGTGCAAAAGACAGATATATCGGAACTTTTGAAAATGAATTTTAAAGGTGTAATATGGAATTATTTTGATATAGAACAAAGGCATATAGAAAACCATATTAGCAGACTAATCAACACAGCAAAATGGACTGGAAATAAAAATCTTTTTACAGAATTAAAAGAAGCTTACGATATTGGCGATATACAATTAGTTATAGCGAATTCAATAGCTAGTTTTAGAGAAATAGACGAAAGTATAATAGGTAATTTTGGAACAGCTTTAAAAGTTGATTTTTTAAAAAAAGATATATTTAAAAAGAATACACTACAAAAAACGCCTTTTAAATTTAGAGATACCGAATTTGATTTTTTAGCTCCTATTGATTTTTTAGGAAATTATATATCATCAGTGCAAAAGAAACGAACAAGGAACGCAGATTTTTATGGCTTAGATAAAAATGGTGGCTTTGTAAATTATAGCTTTGCTTATGACAATGATAATCCGCACTCTTTTATAGTTGCTAATACAGGTGCAGGAAAAAGTTTTACATTGCAAAAAATTTTAGTTGATATGATAGATATAGATTACAAAAATGCTTATGCTAGAAATTTAGGTAAAGATAAGGTATTAGTAAGATATTATGATATTGGCTTTTCAAGTGAGAATTTACTTGCTTATTTAAAAACAAATAGAGAAAATAATATAGCTCATATAGAGAGTGAGTTTTCAAATTTTACTTATAACATTTGCAACCTTGATGAAACAAGCAAAGAAACCTTTGAAGCTGACTTAGTTTTCGTTTGCGATTTAGCAAATTTAATTTTATCTTCACAAGAGGGTAGTAAAATTTTATTATCTTCAGAAATGGCTTTATTTAAAGATTTATTAAAAGAAACATATAAAACAGGCGATTACGAACATTATAGAGTTAGAGATATAAAAAATAAAAAATTACAAAACAGAATTTTGGAAATCACAAATAATAATATAAATTCATTTTTAAAAGATCTACCACAAGAATTTGATTTTTTAAAGAAGCCTTTATTGATTGATATAATTAAAAAAGCAGAAATACAAATTCAAAACCAACAAATTAGTAAAACAGATAGGCAAGATTATGAAACCTTATCTAGGAAACTAAGAGATATACATAGTTTAGAATATTTTAGCAACTTTGATAGTGAAGATGTTATAGACGCTGATTTTTTAAGTATGGACTTAAACAACTATAAAGAAAGTAGCTTATTTATACCTATTTTCGTAGCTATTTTCCAAAAAACATATTTAAAAGATAGAGCTTATGCTATTAAGTGTAAAAGAGAAAGAAAGAAAATATCAAAAAAATTATATATTATTGAAGAGAGTGCAAACTTTTTCAGAGTTGATTATTTTTCAGTTTTATTAGAAAAATTAGCATTAGAAGCTAGGAAATATGGAGTTCATCTAATTTTAATCGCTCAACAATTAGAACATATTCCAAAGAGAATTTTAAAAGTTGTAGATACTAGAATTTTCTTATTAACACCTGATAAAAAGAATGAATTTATAGACGATATTAAAAGGAATTTCGAACCTAACGAAGATGTTTTAGAGAGTTTAAATAATACTGAAAGATATGAACTTTGTATTTGGTATTCTAAGGGCGTATTTAATTTAAAATTGCAAGTTAGCGATTTTGAAGCTAAACTATTTACAACAAATCCTGATGAATTGAATGAATTAACAAAAAAAGAGGTAAAAAGTGGATAATTTTAGTGCAGGTTCGCATATAATCACAACAGCAACCGTATTTGGTGCTAGTGCATTAGCATTTTCAATTATGCCGTTTGGAATTATTGCATTAAGAGGTATTATGAAATCTAAAGACAATACTTCAAGTGGCTTTAGTATTTTAGGCATTATTCTAACAGCTTTTTTAGTGCATACACTCTTTTGTCTTATGTATATGGGAATTATAAAAATTTTAGATATTACTTATTTAGAGGAGGCAAATTATTTTAGTAACAAAATTTTTAGAATATTTTGGGCTAGTTCAAAGAATGAAGTATTTAATCTAGCAGGAGTGGGTGGTGGAGGGACGATAGATGCCTTAGGTGCTTATGCTACTTTAAAATTAGTTCAAAGTGTAGGAAAAATGATATTAATTAATATTCCTTTTTTAGTAGTTATTTTAGGTGCGAGTTATGGTGTTTATCAAGGAACTAAAGACACTTATAAAAGAGATTATTTAAGTGTTATTAGTTTTAGTGCTATTAGCATAATCTGTGTTTGTATTATGTATGTAGCGTGGGCTTATATAGCAAGTGAGGCGTTGTTTTTACCTGACGGAAAAAATATGTTTGATATGATTTCAGAATTTTGGCAAAAACAATTAAATGTTTAAAGGAAAATTTATCTTATTATGAAAGGGGAAAGAATAATGGAATGTCCATTGTGCGGAAAAGGAACGATTAAAAATCGTAAAGACAAAATGATTTATTGCGACGGCTATAAGCCACAAAAAGACGGCAATGAGTGGTTTAATTCAGGGGAGTGTAATTTTCATATTCCATATAATCAAAAAGCTTTTGGAAAACAGCTTACAAAAAATGAAATGAATATGCTTCTAAGCGGTCAAGCTTTAAAAAATAAAAAAGGTGATATTTTAACATTAGACTTAGAAAATCCTGAATTTTTTACAAAAATTGAATTCGCTCTACGCGACGAAGACGAAGACTTTTAAAAAGGATAACAAATGAAAAAAATAATTTTTTTATTAGCAATTTTAGGTATTAGCCTTGCTTTTGGTGCAGGGGAATTTGACAATGTAGGTGGTGTTGTAGATAGCTTTGATAAGCAAGTTAGCACTACTTCTGGTGCAGGCTTAAGAATATTAATGGGTTGGCTACCTTTAATTTGTATGGGTGCAGGACTATTTTTAGCAATTAAGCACTCAAAACAGCAAGCCGATCAAGATAAAGATAACAATAAAGTTTTTATCACTAGTGCTATTGCAACCATTGCAGGTGCTATTGTTGGTGTTTTAATTGACGCAGGAATAGGGGCTGTATTATTGCAAGATAGTATGAAAGGTTTAAAAGTTCTAACTGATTATTGGACGAGTGCTTTAAATATTTAAATTTTTAAGAGTGGTATTTTCTTATCACTCTTTTAAAAGGAAAAAAATGAAAAAATTAATTTTAATTTTATTTTTAGTTGAATTTGTAAATGCTTATTGCTATAAAGCTCCTTGTCAAACTCAAATTCAAAGTGCAAAAGCAAATGCTATAAGTGTTATAGAAAATTCATATAAAAATAACAATAATGCTTTAAATAATTTAGAAAAGGCTTATTTAGAATATGAAAAAGCTCTTATAGAACAAAATAGACTTTTGGAAAACATAAAGACAATTAAGGCTAATAGTCTTTTAGAAGAAAAATTATTACTCTTTAAATTAAAAAAACATAATGAATTAAGAAGTAAGAACATAGATATAAAAAATAACAAGGAATAAAAAATGAGTTTAGTTTTTATTTTAACAGGAATTTTCATAGTATTTGCTATTTTTTATGGCTATACTTTACCAAACCATAAAAAAGATATTAGATATATTCATATGTATAGTGGGCTAACTTGCATTGTTATAATATGGTCTATTTATACACTTGGCTTTTTAAGTAAAAATTTAGATAACTATACACCTAAATTTAGATTTATTTATATTGTTTTATTAGTTGGTATTTTATTTTTTCTAAAATATTTAAGAAGCTTTGTAAAAAAACCGAATTTAGAAATAGTTGTTAAACAGATGAATTATTGGGGTATAGACGCAAAAAAAATATCTCAATTTTATTCTTATAGAAGAATAAATAAAGACGATAGAATTGAAACAAAAGTCAACGAATTAAGCAAAAAATTTTATAGAACTTACTCAAACGAACATAAATTTTTAACAGGTAACATTTTTTACGATATGAATAATTTACAATTAACAACTATAAAAAATACTAATGAGCTTGATAATATCATTCTTTACAAAACAATTTTTAACAAAATACAAGAACTTAATAAAAGTGCTGAATTAAGTGTAGATTATGAAGAAATTTTAAAAGAAAATAATTTTATAGCTGAATATTTCTTAATAGATTGTTGGTGTAGATTTACAAAACCTTTTAATATAGGACTTGCAAATTTAGATATGTTAGCTACAAATTTCACACAAAAAGAACTAATCGGAGCTATTGACAATGCTGATTTAAATAGTGTAAAAAGAGTTGGTGCAGGACTATTTTTTAAATATGCTTTGTTTAAAGATTTAATACCAAAAGAAGACGAAGAAGAACAAAATTTTAGCAGTGAAGACGAAAATAGTAGCGATGAAGACGAAGATTTTTAGGAATATAAAATGAATGATTTAAAAATTTTTAAACTCGGACTTGCTTTTGCTGAAGTATTACAAGGCGATAAAGAGGCTATTGCGGATATAAAAAAACTATATGATAATCACCCTGAAATGTTTGAAAATATTGAAGATTTGATAAATGTAATACAAGAAGTAGCACTAGAGCCTAAAATTATAGTAAATGCAAAAAGAGAGGGTGCTTATTTAGGAGCTAAAGTATTAGATAAAAAGAAAATGGGAGAAATAGCAATAGAAAATGATAGTGGAACAAATGTTATTTTTCACGCAAATAAAAAAAGAGAAAAAGAATTTTTTAAAATAGAAAAACAACTACAGGTAGAGACCCCCACACCCTCTACACATCGAGACCTGCCGACAGGGGAGCTAGTAAATGATAAAAATCAATTACCTGGCAAAAATTTGCATTCTGTAGTTGTAGATGAGAATATTATATCAAAATCAGATAAAAACAGCAATGAAATAGAAGAAGTAAATTTACTAAAAGAGAGTTTTGATGAAAAAATGAAAGAGCTTAAAAATGATTTTAATGAC
Organism: Campylobacter corcagiensis; assembly: GCF_013201645.1. Lineage (NCBI taxonomy): Bacteria > Pseudomonadati > Campylobacterota > Epsilonproteobacteria > Campylobacterales > Campylobacteraceae > Campylobacter > Campylobacter corcagiensis. The sequence goes on from NZ_CP053843.1 coordinate 23,620, forward strand.
ATCTGGAACGATGAAAAAAATAAAACAAATAAAAATTCTAATATAAGGATAAAAAATGGCTGAAAAAGTAGAATATTTAGAAGAACGATTTTTTAAACCTGATAGAGAAACCATAAAATCAGTTTTTATGAAAGATGAATTTTTTAGAATTTTAATTTATCTAATTACCCTAATTGGAGTAGTAAGTTGTGTTTTAATAATTTTTAATAAAGGCAATTATACTTTAGATTTTTTAGCTAGAACTTCATTTTGTATATTATGTGTTTTATCACTTGCAATTTATCTAAGTAGAAATAAGACGCATAAAGATAATGAAAACATTACAGAAAATAGCCCTAATAGTAAGCCTTATATGATAAATATCGGATATGAAGCAAAAAAACTAAAAGGTAGTGCTGTAAAGACAGGCAAAGACAAAAGTAATCTAATAAGACCGCTTTTACTTAATGCAGAGCAATTTAAAAGACATGTGCTAATAATGGCAACTATTGGAGCAGGAAAATCAGTTTTTATGAAAGGAATGATAGAACAACACGCACTTTTGGGCGGTGGTGGGCTTTGTGTGGATGGCAAAGGAACGGCTGAATTTGCTAAGGAAATTTACGGACTTTTCGTATCTTTAGGAAGAGAAGACGACTTTATACACATAAATTTTTTAGATATGGATAATACACACACAATTAATCCTTTATTAAGTGGTGGAGCAGAAGCACTATATGAAATACTTATAGCTTTACTTGCAGGAGAAGAAAACGAGTGGAAAGCAAAACAAAAAGAATATATCAAAAATATTTTAAAACTTTTGGTATGGCGTAGAGATAACGAGGGTTTGCCACTTGATTTTAGTGTTTTGGCTGAATATATGACTTTAGGAAGACTTGTTAAAGACGCTTTGAAATACAGAAGTAAGGCTTATGAAAGCACTTCAATAGAAGACTATATACAATTTGTAAGTTCATCTATTGCTATCGACTACAACGAATTTTTAAGAAAAAAAGGCGAAGATTTTGAAAAACAATGCTTAGACGCTAGTCAGAATACAGATTTGCAGGGTGTTTATGACGCTAGTATGTCAGCTCAAGCTTGGCGAGGTATTATCACAAATTTAAAGAGTGATTATGGAAGAGTTTTTAATACTCAAACGCCTACAATTAGTATGTGGGAGGCGGTGCAAAGAAATAAATTTATATTTGTAACTTTACCAACTATGGCAAGTGATACAACTCCAAAAGACTTAGGAAGACTTATTTTAGGGCTTATTAAAGGTGTAGCTGCTGAAAAAGCGGAAAAAGCGGTAGAACCGAAAATTCCTTTTGTTTGTTGGTTTGATGAAATAGGGAGCTACATAATAGACGGCTTTGGAAGATTAATGTCTAAATCAAGAGCTTTAGGAATTTCTATTATTCCGATTTTTCAAAGTCCAGCTCAAATAAATGTAGTTGGTAAATTAGTAGGAAATGAAAGCACGGAATTAAGCGAAATAAAAGACACTACGGGAACTCATATTTTGATGAAAAATATTAACCCTGAAGCAACTGAATTTTATGCAAAAATGGTAAAAGAAAAAAAATATATAGATATGGAGTTTGCTGATAGAAGAGCAGGTTTTAAAGGAAGTTTAGGCGTAGAAGATAGATATAAAGTTGAAAAAGAACAGGCAGTAAAACACGAAGAGGTAATCGCTATGAATAACGGCGAAATGATAGTTTTTAATGACGGAAAGGCTTACAGGGCTATTAGCACAACTGAAAGCTCATTAAGTATCGGTAAGAAAATAACTTATAAAGAAAAAGAAACAACACCTATTCCATTAACCGATTATATACCTAAGAAGTTATTTTTAAAAGAAGTTTATAAAATGTATAAAAAAATAGAAAAAGAGGTGGTTTAAGATGAAAAAGATAGTTTTTAGTTTAATTTGTAGTGTATCTTTGCTTATTTCTAACCCATTAAATGAATTAAGCGGTAAAGAGATAAATAAAGGGATAAACGAAGCTTTAGGAGGGTTAGATATTATATGGAAAAAATTTAACGAACTCGATAAGTTAAGCAAAGGAACATTATCACAATGTATTCCTTTACCAAATAAAACAAGTAAAGCAAATATATGCTCTTTAATACCTGATATGGGATATGAAATAGAGATATGCGGAAAGGGAATTTATAACAACCATAGAATACCTTTGCAAGAATATTGCAATTTTGGTGGCAGTAGTGGTAAAAAAACCGAAAAACAAGGCGGTGGAACAATAAGCACTACTGAAAATAGAGGTAAAGATATAGGCGGTGGAACTTATACAGGCGGTGAAACTCCAAAAACTCATTATGGTAGTGGTGGAAATGGAAATATTAAAAAGGCTATAGAAGATAAAAGCATTGCAAATACAAGCTTTTTACAAAATAACCAAGACAATTTAAAACTTTTAGATGATATAGCAAAAGATACAGGCAAGGGTATTAATGAAGTAACATTAGATGATATAGTAAGCAAATCACCAAAAGACCAAGAAGCTTATTTTAAAGAAAGAGATACATTAATACAAAGTCATACGCAAGATTTAATTTCTTATTCGCCTTATGCTTTATCTATTGCATTAGAACAAGGAATTCAAAATTTGCAAGGCAGTGCAGCCAAAAATAAGGCTAATGAAATTACACAAAAAGCTATAGAAGCCTTAGATATTATGCAAAACAATAGAGAAGCAAACGAGCTAGAAAAAATAAGAAAAAGTAGTGATTTTGTTTATCCTACAAAAGAAATGGTCGATTTATTAAGGAATGATAAAAAAATCGAAGCAGTTGTAAAAATACAAGAGCAAATTAAAAGAGAAGCTGACGCAATAGCAAAAATCAGAGTAGAAAATGAAAAAAGAAAAAATATTTTATTATTAACAGAACAAAAAGCTTTAATAATGAATGAAAAATTTGATAGAGCTAGTGCTAGAAAAGAAATTGAAGCATTAATTAAATAGGCTAAAAATAATTAAAATAAAGGAAATAGACAATGGGTAAAGAGATAAAAAGTGTAGAAGATTTTACAAAAAAACTAGAAGACGGTGATAAAGATCTAAAAGAGATGGTTAAGAACTTTACTAATGTAATGACAAACATAAGAATAGATATAAATTCAATGGCAAAATATTTCAAAGATGAAATAAAAATCTTAAAAAATTCAGTAAAAAACATTGAAACCGATATAGATGAAATGGAAGATGAATTTGGAGAATTTGCTAAAGAAATTGATAAGAATTCAAAAGTTGCAGAAAATAATAAAAATAATTCTGAAGTAGATTATTTTTCAAAGCTCATCAGTGATGACTTTACAGAACGTGAAACAAGATTGCTTGAAAGTGTAGAAGAGCTTTTAGCAAAACGACTTAATAGCCAAAATGCAAAACCAAAAAGAAAAAAAATACTAGGTATTTTCTAAGGGGGATAAAATGAGTAATTTTTATGACAGCTTTAAATCAAGGACTACAGCAAGGAAGCAAGATAGAGTAAAAAGAAGACAAGCAACAAATTTAAATTTAAATTCTAATGATGTTTTATCAAGTAAAGCTATGGTACTTATTTTAATGAGTTTAGCAAAAGATATATTTAGCGACGCACAAAATTTAAAAAAATATTTTGATGAAAACAAAGCAATGGCTAATGCAAACAAGGCTGAAGAATTGATTAAGATGATACAAGAAGCAAGGGCAGAAGGTAAAGATTTAAATTTAGCTATTGCTGAAAGCGATAAATTTAAAGAAATTTTAAAAGAATTTGATCCCGAAAAATACGAAGAAAATTTAAGAGATATTAAAGAGCAAATTCAAAGCGATAAAAAAGACTTAAAGTTAGAAGATATTTTAATGGATAAAAGCACACAAAGGCAAGATATTAATAAAAATGCTGAAAGACAAGGTATTAATAGAAATACCCAAAAACAAAGGCAAAACTAATATTTTAGAAAGTTATAAATATGGAAAATAGTGTGAAAGAAGAAAAATTAGAATACTTACTAAAAGAAATAGTCAGTATTTTAGAAGACCATATTAAACAAAATAATGAATTGTTGGATTATGGAAAAAAGCTTAAATTTGAAAGGAAATACGCATATAAATTTTATGAAATATTTTGTGATATGTTACTAAATTTTAGATATGTGAATTTTTTTAATAATGAAGAGCTTTATAGAAAATTAGAAATTCCTAAATCTATGCAATATACATCTAAATTATTAAAAAGTGTTATAAAACCTAGTTTAGCTGAAATCAATGCGAAAACTTTATTTTTGGCAAGATATAAAATTGATAAAAATAAAAAAAGAATTTTATTTATAGTAGATACTAAAAAAACAATTTTAACCGATAGAGAAATACTTAGAAAAATTATAAACGCTATTAAAAATAGTAAGGATAAGCAATGAAAGCAAAAAATATTTTTTTAATTTTTTTCTTATTGCTAAATTTTTTAAATGCTAATGATATAAAATCACAGCAAGATTTAGCTCAAGAAAAAATGTTTTTAGATAAAAACGATGAGGTTATAGAAAGGCAATGTATTCCAACTTGTAGAAAAGTAAATAACAATTTTATAGCTTTAGTTGTAGATTTTGACCCTAAGAGTGGTATGACTTATTGTGATATTTACGATAAAAACGATTTATCAAACCCTACAGGAATTATGGCAAATACCAAAAATAAATTTTGTAGAGAGATGACAAATAAAAAAGTTAGCCCAAAAACTTTATTAAGCTATGGTAAAGGTTATGATAATGCTTCAAGTTTAGCATATAAGCCAAATAATGTCACTCTTACTAAATTTTTAGCAGGACTTGTTACACTAGACCCTGAACTTATTGATTTTAAAACTACAGAGGCTACAGGAAGACTAACCTTAAAAGACCCTACGGCAGTTTATGGAACAAATACAACAGATATAACAGGCGATGATATGTTAATTGCTACAACTGATAATCTAAATAAGTCAAATTTAGCATATTATTCTATGCTTTATGAAAATATGAGTAATGTTTATACAGCTTTACAATATATACTTTTAGTTTGTGTAGGCGGTTGGTTTTTCGGAGTTTTAGGAATAAAAAAATTAAATGAAAGAATAGAAAAAGCAAATAATCAAGGAAGAGTTTTAAATACTTTTTTAGTGCCTGTGATAGCCTTTGCTACTTTTTTTATGCCTATACCTGAAAGTAGCGGAATGAACGGAACTATTATACAAAAATTGATTAGAGCTTCAGCTAATATAAGTAATGACTTTGCAGATAGAGTAGGCACTATTGGTGCAGAAGCATATATGCAAAAACTTTATTCTAGTGTGGGAGCATTTTCAATAGAGGGCGAAAAAATTTTAAGAGAAGACGCTTTAAATTTACCTACGATAAAGCTTAGTTATGAATTAGCCTTAGATGAGTGTAAAAAAAGATACCCAAATATAGCAAGTTTTATGCAAGAGAGCCATTCTACAGATTTTTTCAATGTTAATGGAAAAGATGAAAAATATACATATTTAGGTTGTCAGAACATAGAACATTCTTTACAATCTTATCAGTCATTAGAAAGACAAAATAAATTATATTTAGGTGCTTTAGAAAAAAGTATAAAAAATAATAAACTTGATACGCTTTTAAAACAAATTAATGATAGCGTAAATAAAAGAGAAAATGAACTAGGTTGGATAAATTCAACTATAATACCTGCTATGAATGTATTAGTGCAAAATATTTCTTTAATAGAAGATAACGATATAGCTTTACAAATACAAGAAGACAATAAAAAAATTACAGAACAAACTTCAAAAGAAAAAGCCACTTCAAATTCAGAAAATAGAAAAGAAATGGGAAGAGGAGAAGCGCAAGAAGAAATAGCATTAATTATGGGAAATTTGGCATATCTTATTTTGCCTGGTGCAGGGGAAATTTTAAATGTTATAAAAGAGTTTTTTACTTCTTGGGGTGGAAATATACCTATATTAAAAGGTTTTTTAAACGCAAGTGGAACTATAGCAGGAATTGGAACTATTATGATAATGTATAATCAAATACTTCAATATATACCATTGACAGTATCGATAGTGGCTTCAGCCTTAGCATTTTTAGGATATATTATAGAGCTAGCAAAGTTTTTCTATATAACGCCATTTGTTACAGCTTTTTCTCTAACTGCAGGAAGACAAAATAAAATAACTGAATTTTTAGTAACAGGAATAACTATTTTTATAAAACCTATTTTAATAGTTATATTTATATATTTCGCACTATTTATTTATGGACTTTTTACTGATATTTTTATGATTTATTCTTTAGAGCAACTTGGAATGATGAGAGAACTACAAAATCAAACAATTTTAACTATGGTTATGGGAATTTTTAGCACATTGTTAAAAATAGTTGGAGCTATTGGAGCAACTTATATTATGTGGAAAATCATTTTAACTGCACCTAATTGGGTTATGAAAATGATAGGATTAAATGATAGTGGAGCTAATAATATGGTAGAACAACTCAGTAGAAATTTGGAAAGGTATAGTCTTCAAGTATAGAGTTATTAAAAAGTTATGAATTTTATAATAATCAATTAAGAATATTAATTGTATAATTCTTACAATATATAATAAGGAGTAAAAATGTTTAAATTTAACAAAACAATAGGCATTGTAAGTGATGCAAATATAGAAGATATTACAAATGTTACAGGAAATAGAAGAAATATAAAAACAGATAATCATAGTAATTTAAATTTTTATATCAATGACAAAAACTATACCTTAAGCTTTATGAATTCAAAAATAATAGATGATAAAGACAAAATAAAATTATTATATGTAAATCTACCTTTTGGAAGAAATGAAGTTTTAACTATAAAAAATTTAACTAAAAATAGAAATGATTTTAATTCGAGATTTTTAAAGATATTTTTTACAATAATATCTTTATGTATTCCAACATTTTTTTCAATTCTCATATTTTTTTTAATGTGTTCTAGTGAAGATATTAGCAAATTTTTTACTATTTTATTGTTTTTATTTATAATTTCCTTGCTACTTATAATGTTTATTATGGCATATTCATTATTTTTTATGAAGAAAAATAAAAAATGGCTTTTAGAAGATGATTTTAAGAAAGAATAGACAATGAAACAAGAAATTGCAAATAACATTTTAAAGACTTGCTATTGGGGAAATATAAATCTTACACCTGAGAGCTTATTAAAAGAAATAGATAATAAAGACTTTGCAAGAGTGATTTTTAGTGCAATTTTTCAAAATTCTACTTCCTTGCTTACAGATTTATCTATTATCAAAAATGAGTACATTGTGGAGTTTATAAAAGAAAAAGAAGCTAAATTAAAAAGCAATAGCTTTAACAATAGATTTTTTAAAAAACGACTTGACTGCCTAATAAATTTATATATTGATAATTCACACGATATAAGGGCTAGAAATTGGAACTTTTAGATAAATATAAAGCTTTATATAATGCTCAAGATAAAATACTTAACTTACTTGCTAAAAGCGGAGTAGGTTTGTGTTTAATTTGAAGATGACAAAGTGTAAACAGCTAAAAACAGGTCAAATAGTATAAGGAAGAATAAACAATGAAAAAGATAACTTTATTAATACTTTTACCATTTTTTCTATTCGCACATTCGCCTAGTGCTTTAGAATATTTAGCAGAGGAGCATAAATGGGTTAATGATACTCACAAGGTGCAATATCAAACTATTATAAATAAAAAAGAACTAATGAAGCATATTCTTTTAAATTTAAATAATTATGTATTTAATTTAGAAAAATACGAATTTATGATTTTTAATCATTTTTTAATTAATTCACAAAATGATTTTACAAAGAAAATAAAAGGGAGTGGTAATGAGTAGTCAAATGACTAATAAAAAAGAGGGTAGCTTATCAAATACGCTTTTTAAAGAGCAGTTTAGATTAAAATTAGGTGTAGTTTATTTATTTGCTAGTGGGTTTAATATAATCGCTTTAATTATTTGTTATTTTGTTTATAAAACTTCAACATTAGATAGAGCTATTTCAATTTATTTGCTTTTGATAATACTCTATTATAAATTTGGTTTTAAATTTACAAAAGACGGCGGTTTTTATAATATGTTTATTTTTAGGTTGTTATCAAAATTTCAACAAAGAGCTTATAAGATTTATAGAGATATTTTAAAAGAAAATTCAGCAAAAAAGATAGGTGGCAAAAATGAAAAAAATAGTATTAATTAGTTGCTTTTTAGCATTTAGTTTATATGGTGCAAATTTGGATATAAAATCTAATTCAGAAGTTTTTAATAAAAATTTAGTAGAGATTAAAAATGTAAAAGAAAGCATAAACTCTAGTAGTGGTAGAGAAGGAGCTGAACTTAATAAATATTTTCATTGGGAAGTTTTGCCTAATGCTTTTAGTGATGTTATAAAAATAGATGATGATGAGGGCTTTAAATCAATGTTAAAAGTATTGAACGAACTTAATATAGATATAAACAGCTTTTCAGAAGAAAACAGCATTTACAGCATTGCAAAAGAGATTATAGACAACAACTCAATAAACTGTATGAAAGTTTTAACTTTGTCAAATTTTAACTTTAAAAACAAAGTTTTAGATAAAAACTATAATCAAATAAGTTTATTAGATTATGCTAGAAACAGTGGAGCAAGTAAAGAAATTATATCTTTACTTGATAATTTAAAATGAAATTTAAGCTTTTTTTCTATGCTAGTTTATTATTTACTTTAGCTAATGCTAATGAAATTTGTAAATTATCAAATACACCTTACGGACAGCTAATAAGACAACACGAAAGCGGAAATAATTATAATATATATAACTTTTACAAAGTGAATTCTAGTGGTAAAGAATATTTATCTAAATCAAGTGCAAATTTTAGCGATATGACTATAGCAAAAGTAGTGCAAAATCAAAAAGAAAATAAAATGTTTGCAGTAGGGGCTTATCAAATAGTAAATTATAATAAAGCACCTGTATTAGATGAAGCTATAAGTTATTTAGGAATAAGCCCTTTAGATAATTTTACAAAAAAATTACAAGATAAAATCTTTGATGATTATCTTACAAAATCAAAAAGAAGTGGCATAAATAATTATTTTTATGGTAATGGCTCTTTGGAGGCAGGGGCGTTAGATACCGCTAGAGAATGGGCTAGTATGCCTGTAAAAAAAGGCACTAGGATAGCAGGAAATTTAATATCTAAATCTAATTGTTATGTTAGTTATTATGCTAGCAATGGAATAGACGGCTCACATATATGCTATGAAACTTTAATAAATGCAATGAAAGTAAGTAAAGAGCAATTGCTTAGCAATGCTTGTAATCCTACTAAAGATATAAATAAAGACGAAGAAGCAGTCAAAAAAGATAAAGAAGAGGGTAATTATCAAGGCGAAACAGGGGGCTTTACTGAAATAAATTCAGGTGCAGGTGGTGGCGGTGCTTGTGGCGGTTGTAGAGATTGGGGTATTGGTGCAAGGCTCGGAAATCAAACTTTGAGTAAGTTTGAAGCATTAGATAAAGAAACGATATCAGAAATTCAAAAAATTATAGACAAAATTTACAAAGCTCATAGAGAACTAGAAGTAAGCTCAAAAAACATTCTTATACAAAATCAAAAGTTATTAGAACTTGAAGCCGAAGTAGAACAAAAAAGAATTTTTAATGCTGAAATAATTAATATGTTGCAAAATGTAATTAATACAAAAGGAGCTGAAAAATGAGAATATTTTTATCATTAATATTGCTTTTAAATTTCGGTTTTGGTGGTGTATGGAGTAGTAGTAGTGAAGACGGAATTAATCAAGCTTTTAATGAGTATAACAATAAAATTAAAACTGAAAACGATAATATCGTAAAAAGATACAATGAAATTAAAAACGGCGTAGTAGATAGAATTTTAAAAAATGATGAATTAAAAAAAGAACTTTTAAAAAGACATAAGATTTTATTAGTTGATGAAACAACAGAAAAATACGGCTTAGAGTTAGAATTTGAAAGATTAAAACAATTACTAAATAACGAGGGGACTAATTAAGATGAAAAAAATATTTTTAATAATTTTTATGCTTTTTAGCAGTTGTTTTGGTTGCCTTTGTGTAGGCGATATAAATGCAGGTTTTAACGGCTCTAGTAGTCAAATTTCAAATGTAATAGACAATGCTACAAATATAATAAACAATAAACTAATCAAAGAAATTAACAAAAATACAGAAGATATAAAAGCTCAAAATTTAGAACTTGAAAAACTATTAAAAGCATATAAAGAAGAACTAGCTGAAAAAAAAGAGATATTATTTTTACTAGAAAAAATTGAAAAGTTACTAAAATAATAAAATTAATTAAAAAAATTGTAATATTTATACAATTTTAAAAAATATTTGATATACTTTTACAAATTAGTTTTATTTTGTAGGAGTTTTAAAATGTTTATAGAAGATAAAAATAATATAACAAGTTTAGATACTAAAGTAGATATTAAAATATATGCTGAAAAATTTTATCTTGATAATGATAAAGAAGCAGAAATCGTAAAAGATACGGGTACAAAAATCTTTACAGAAATTGATAGATACGGAGATGAAACGAAATTTACAAAATATTTAGCTATATCTTTGGAGGGGCTAGAAACCACTATTGATAACAAAAATTATAAGTGGAGCAAAAAAGATAACTTAGTCGTTAGTGAATGTAACGATTATAATATAGATAAATTTTTTAGTCTAGATTTTGAAAATAAACTAAATTTTAAAAAAGAACTTCAAAAAAGCTTTATAGAAGAATTTGAAAAAGCTGTAACAAATCAAGCAAAACAGCTAAATTTATACGATTTCTTTAATGAAATAGTTACAAAAAAAATGACAGAATTCATCCAAGACAAACAAAATACAGATAATGAAGAAAATACGCAAAACAGCAAAGAAGAAGTAGATTGCTATTATGTATTAGATGAAAATACTATTGTTTATAGTCCAAAAGAGGGTGAAGAAGAACGAATAAAGGTAAGTGATAATACATTTGAGAAAGCTGATTATCGCTTAATATCAAAAGAAGATAAAATAGCTGACCTTTTAGAATTATTGCAATACAATACTTTTGATAGAACAAATATGGAAATGTTAAAATCAGATTTAGATAGATTATTTAGCCTTGATGATAATACTATGCTTTTCTCATCTCTTAGTTCAAATTATTTTATACCGTTAGAAACTGATGAAAACGGAAAACTCACACAAGAAAGAAACCCTAATGCTTTTAATATTTTAGAAGATATAAGAGAGTATGAAAATGAAAAACAAAATGTATCTTTAGAAGATAATTTAGAAAACATCAAAAATCTAAGCAACGATTTCAATAATATTTTTTCAAATTCAGATGATAATAAGTCTACACAAGAAAATAAAAATTCAAATGTTAAAAAACAAAGATAGGGGCTAAAAATGGAAGAAAAAGACTTTAAAAATTGGTTAATTAGCTTTATAGAAGAAAATCAAATTAATCAAAATAATACTTTTAGTTATAGAAACAAAGACGGAAGTAATAGAAAAATATCAGTAGAACAAATTTTAGATTATGTTGATAATACAGACAATGAAGACATAAAATTAAAATTTAAAGAAAGCTTAGAAAAAGGTAAAGAAGCTGATAATATATTAGGTTATATGTATAATGCTTCTAGGCGTTTTCCTATAGAAGAAAAAGTAGAAGTTAGAGAAAAAGCTGAAGCAAAAACCGATAGTTGGTTTAAAAAAAATGAGAGAATAAAAGAATTAACAACAAAAGCATTTGAAAGACTTGAAGCTCGAATGAAAGATCCTGTAACAGCTAAAGCCGCCGTAAAAACATATAATGAATTTATCTCGCAGTTTAAAAATCTTTATAACTATAGCTTTAATAATAATCAACTTATTTTCGGACAAATGCAAGGTAGAAATATGCCTTATACTGGTGTTATTAAATCAGAAAAAGACTGGAATTCACTCAATGTTGAGGTTGATAAAAATAGTAAGCCTTTAATGATATATGTGCCTTTAAAATCGCCTGTATGGGAAACAGAAACAATAACTGATGAAAATGGAAAACCAAAAGTAATTGTTAAACTTGATGATGACGGCAAAAAAATACAAAAAAAAGATGAAGACGGAAAACCACAATATACAACAAGCTTTAGATTAAGTGGTAAGGTATTTGATGTATCACAAACAGACGCATTTGAAAAAGGCTATAAAAAGGCTATAAATGAAGATATAGACTATATAAAGACTATAGACTATACTAAAAGTAAACTTAACATAATAGCTAATGAAATAAGCTCAGCTATAAATGTAACTATAAATTTTCAGCCGATAAAAGAAGCTCAATTAGGTTATTATACCTATAGTGGTGGAGAACATAAAATTTTTGTAGATAGCTCTTTGTCAGTAGAAAAACAATTATCAGTTCTACTTCACGAGTTGGGTCATAGAATTATACATAAAGTTGATGTAGATAAAAGAGTATATGAAGATAAAGAAACACCTAAATCACTAGGAAGAAAAGAAGCTGAAGCGGAAAGCTTTGCATATGTTGTAGGACAGCAATTTGGAATAGACACACCTTCAGGCGAATATATATTGCCTTATATACAAGGAACGGATATTAAATTAAAAGATATATTTGAAGATGTTTTTAAGGCGGTAAAACATTTTAATGATAGAGTTCAAATGAAGCCTATGATAACTTCTTTTATAAAATATGATAACGATATAGACAATATGAAAAAACTATTAGATGAGTATAAAGAGATAGATAATAGTGCTATAGAAGATATAAAAGAAGAGATGAAGCAAAAAGATAACAAAGAGAACAAACAAAATGATACTAAAAAAACAGAAAATAAAAATAAAAACAGACAAAGATAAAGGATAAAAAATGACAATAAATTTAGATGAAAATCAGATACAAGAAGTAAGAGAAACTTACGAGAAATTAAAAAATATCTATGAAAATAAATCACAAATGGAAATACTAAAAAAAGAGCGTGAAAATACCATTAAAGAGGGTATTGCTAGTATTTGTGATTTGAGAGATAATGAGGGTAATGTCGATATTAAAAAAGTAAAAATGCCATTATTAATAGCTTTGTTAAATGAAATTTTTAACGAGAAAGAAAATCCTAAAGAAACTGAATACTCTATTATGCAAGACTATAGAACGGCTTTAGAAGGTGGCGAAATTGAAGCTGAATTAATAACTAGCTATTTGCATTGTGATGAAGAGATAAAGGCTACAAAAAATGATATAAAAAGCGTATTTGCTGAAGTGTCTTTATTAGATAATGAAACTTGCAAAGCCTTAGAAGAACTTGCTAAAGAGTATTATAAAGAGATTAAGCAAGACAAAATGATTGAGGCAGGTTTTATTAAAGAAAAACCTATTAAAGATGATAGCGAATATAATGAGTTAAAAGAAAATTTAGAAGCAATATTAGAGAGTTAAACTCTCTAATATTTAAAAATATCTTATATTATTCCGTTTTCTTTTAACAACTCTCTTATAAAGCCACTACCGCTGTTTATTCCGTTTTCATTTAAATAAATTTGGAATTTGTTATAGTCATCTATCTCAAAATTTACGCTAAAATTTCTATATTGTTTTCTAGGTCTTTTTCTTCTTACTATATCATCATTGTTAATTTGCTCTTCTTCATTATTTGTTTTTTCTACTACTTCACTACCTTTTTGTATTGCATTTAGTGCCTCTATTGATAATTTTTTGCTACTCATTTTTACACTCCTTAATTTTTATGATATAATAATATTCTCAATTTCATTGTAAAGGCTATTAAGCTCAAATATAGCCTTTTCATCTCTAATATTTTCAGGCTCATCAAATACCGAATTTCCGTTTGATACTGAAAATTTAAACCTTACTCTATCTCTTACGACACTATTTAAAAAATTATAAACAGGCTTATCTTTAAAAGGCTCTTTTACATAGTCTATATTTTTTAAGCTAGGGTGTATTCTATTTAATACTACATAAGTCTTTAATTTATGATTTAAATTTACTTCAATTTCATCTAATATGTTGCTAAAATTTAATAATCTCATAATTTCTACAGGGCTATCAGATACAGGCGTTATAATTTTATCAGCAAATGCCAAAGCAATTCTATTGTTTGAACTATCAAAACCGCCTGTATCAATAATAACCATATCACTACTTGAAACTTGATTTAAAAAGCTTACTAGCTCATTAGTATTATCATAAGTTTTAATATTTAAAGTAGGTGTTACATTAAAAGCAATTCTAATCTTATTAAAATTTGATATAGAGTGTTGTCCGTCTAAATCTATTATAGCAACTTCAATTCCTTTTTTTCTTAAAAATACAGCATAGTTAAAAGCTAACATACTTTTTCCTACTCCGCCTTTAGGGTGTGAAAAAACTACTATCATTTTTTTCCTTTAATAATTATATATGATTAATATAATAATCATATTTGATTAATATTTTTATAATATATTTATATTATATCATTATTAATATAAAAAACATATTTAAAAATTTACAATTAAACAAACTAATATATTATTTATTTTTTATATTATTAGTTATAGCTTACTAAACTTCATCATCTTCTAATAAAGATAACATTTCTTCTTTATCTAACTTATGAAATTCCATAATACCTAAAAGCTCTATTAAGTTTTCGTCAAGCCCTCCGCTTATTTTAAAATCTTGTTCTTTTTCGTTAGCTAAAATCATTTTATATCCTTTAATTATGATTTAATTATTAAAAAATTAATAAATAATTCTCAACCTTTTAATAATAGTTATTATAGCATTATTGTTCTTAAAAGATTATTAATTTTATAATAATTAGTTAGTATAAATATGATAATTAAATATTAATTATTTATGATATTTAAATCATAATAGCTATATAGCAGGGGAACGCCCTGCCATATAGCAAACTCTAAGCAAAGTGGGAAACTCTCGCTTACATAGGACACGCCTAGCCCACCCCCACACTTAGAGTTAGCTACTTCATTCGGTGTGTAGCAAGGGGCTTTGCCCCTTGCTTTCAGTGGCTTTGCCACTGAAATACACACCGAATGAAGTAGCTAACTCTAAGTGTGGGGGTGGGCTAGGCGTGTCCTATGTAAGCGAGAGTTTCCCACTTTGCTTAGAGTTTGCTATATGGCAGGGCGTTCCCCTGCTATATAGCTATTATGATTTAAATATCATAAAT